>NZ_JANINH010000010.1:0-28578 GCF_024580155.1 Methyloversatilis sp. XJ19-13
TATGCCAGTGTTCCAGCTGCCGGCCGGTGATCAGCACCATCGGGAAATCGGCATCCGGCTTTTCGTTGGCGCTGATCAGCTTGGCGGGCACCAGCTTGGCGCGGCCTGACTGGGTCGGGAAGCGTTCGATGAACACCACCTCGTCGCCCGGATCGCCCTCGTTCTCGCACGGGTAGGTGACCGAGTGTTCCGCTTCCAGACGCTCCCACGTGATGCCGGCGATCGAGTGCATCGCCTTGCGCATTTCGTTGAACACGTCCTTCGCGCCGTCGTAGTGCCAGTCCAGCCCCATGCCGTTGGCCATCTGCTGGATGATCCACAGGTCCTGCCGCGCATCGCCCGGCGGATTGATTGCCTGACGACCCAGTTGCACCTGGCGGTCGGTGTTGGTGAAGGTGCCGGTCTTTTCAGGGAAGGCCGACGCCGGCAGCACGACATCCGCGAAGTAGGCGGTTTCGGTCAGGAAGATGTCCTGCACGACCAGGCAGTCGAGCTTGGCCAGCGCATCGCGCGCATGCTCGACGTCCGGGTCGGACATGGCCGGGTTCTCACCCATGATGTAGCAGCCGTTGAGCTTGCCGGCATGGATGGCGTCCATGATTTCGACCACGGTCAAGCCGGGGTTGGCATCGAGGCGGCTACCCCACAATCCTTCGAACTTGTCGCGGATGGTCTTGTTGCCGACCGCCTGGTAGTCCGGGAACACCATCGGAATCAGGCCGGCGTCGGATGCACCCTGCACATTGTTCTGGCCGCGCAGCGGATGCAGACCGGTGCCGCGGCGACCGATCTGGCCGGTCATCATGACCAGCGAAATCAGACAGCGTGCATTGTCGGTGCCGTGTACGTGCTGCGACACGCCCATGCCCCACAGGATCATCGACGCCTTCGAGGTCGCGAACATGCGCGCCACCTCGCGCAGCGTTTCGGCCGGAATGCCGCAGATCTTGGCCATGCGTTCCGGGCTGAAATCGGCCACGTTCTTCTTCAGCGCATCGAAACCCGAGGTGCGGTCGCGCACGAAGGCTTCGTCGACCAGACCTTCTTCGATGATGACGTGCATCATCGCGTTCAGCATGGCCACGTCGGTGTCCGGCTTGAACTGCAGGAAGTGCGTGGCATAGCGCTGCAGGTCGTTGCGGCGTGGGTCGCACACGATGAGGCGCGCACCCTGCTTCACGGCATTCTTGATCCAGGTCGCGCCGACCGGGTGATTGACCAGCGGATTGGCGCCGATCAGGAAGATCACGTCCGAGTGCAGCACATCGCGCACCGGATTCGACACCGCGCCCGAACCGACTGCTTCAAGCAGCGCGGCGACCGACGAGGCGTGGCACAGGCGCGTGCAGTGATCGACATTGTTGGTGCCGAAGCCGGTGCGGATCAGCTTCTGGAACAGGTAAGCCTCTTCGTTCGAGCCCTTGGCCGAACCGAAACCGGCCAGCGCGTTCGGCCCCTTGGTGTCGCGGATCGTGCGTAGCCGGCTGGTCGCGTATTCGATCGCCTCTTCCCAGCTGGCTTCGCGGAACGCCGACAGCGGGTTGGACGGATCGACGACGAAATTCTTGTGCTTCGGTGCATCGGCGCGACGGATCAGCGGCTTCGTGAGTCGCTGCGGGTGACGCGCGTAGTCGAAGCCGAAGCGGCCCTTGACGCACAGGCGCTCTTCGTTGGCCGGGCCGTCGCGGCCGGTCACCATCAGCACGCGGTCGTCCTTGACGTGATACGTCAGCTGGCAGCCGACGCCGCAGTACGGGCAGACGGAATCGACGGTCTTGTCCATCTTCACCATGCCGACACCGCCGGCCGGCATCAGCGCGCCGGTCGGGCAGGCCTGCACGCATTCGCCGCAGGCCACGCAGGTCGACGCGCCCATCGGGTCGTCCTGATCGAACACGATCTTCGACGCCGAACCGCGGAAGGCATAGCCGATCACGTCATTGCCCTGCTCTTCGCGACAGGCGCGCACGCAGCGATTGCACTGGATGCAGGCGTCGAGGTTCACGCTCATCGCCGGATGCGACTGGTCGCATGCCGGCTGATCGCGGCCTTCGAAGCGCGAGCCGGTCACGCCGAGCTTTTCCGCCCAGTGCGCCAGTTCGGAATCGGGCTTGTAGGTCTGGTCCGGCATGTCCGACAGCAGCAGTTCGACCACCATCTTCTGTGCCTTGACGGCCCGCTCCGACTCGGCCTTCACATTCATGCCGGGCGTCGGTGCGCGGCAGCAGCTCGGCGCGAGCACGCGTTCGCCGTCGATCTCGACCACGCAGGCGCGGCAGTTGCCGTCCGGACGATAGCCGTCCTTGTAGCAGAGGTGGGGGATGTCCACGCCCTGCCGGGCTGCCGCCTGCAGGATGGTTTCGCCGACACGGGCTGTCATCGACTGACCGTCCAGCGTGAATTCGATCGATTGCGCGATCACCGAAGCATCAATGGGTGCATTCATTTGGGTTGCCGTCCCTTCACTTGATTTCGTCAGGGAAATACTTGATGACGCAGCGCACCGGATTCGGTGCTGCCTGCCCGAGGCCGCAGATCGATGCGTCCACCATGGTCTGTGACAGCTCCTCGACCAGATCGGTGTCCCACACCGGGGCTTCCATCAGCGTGTTCATCTTGGCCGTACCGACGCGGCAGGGCGTGCACTGGCCGCACGACTCGTGTTCGAAGAAATGCATCATGTTGCGCGCCGCATCGGTCGCGCGATCGTGGTCGGACAGGATGATGACCGCCGCCGAGCCGATGAAGCAGCCGTAGGGCTGCAGGGTGTCGAAGTCGAGCGGGATGTCGCCCAGACTGGCCGGCAGGATGCCGCCCGACGCGCCACCCGGCAGGTAGCCGTAGAGGGTGTGACCCGGCAGCATGCCGCCGCAGTATTCGTCGATCAGTTCGCGCACCGAAATGCCGGCTGGCGCCAGATGCACACCCGGCTTCTTCACGCGGCCCGACACCGAGAACGAACGCAAACCCTTGCGACCGTTGCGGCCATGGCCGGCGAACCATTCCGCACCCTTCTCCACGATGTCGCGGATCCAGAACACGGTTTCCATATTGTGTTCCAGCGTCGGATGACCGAACAGGCCGACCTGGGCAACGTAGGGCGGACGCAGGCGCGGCATGCCGCGCTTGCCTTCGATCGATTCGATCATCGCCGACTCTTCGCCGCAGATGTAGGCGCCCGCGCCGCGGCGCAGGTGGATCGGTGGCAGCGCACAGGGCGGATCGGCCAGCAGCTTCTTCAATTCCTTCTGCAGGATGTCGCGCACATGCGCGTATTCGTCGCGCAGATAGACGTACACCTCGCCGATGCCGACGCAGTACGCGGCAATCAGCATGCCTTCCAGGAAGCGGTGCGGATCGCGTTCGAGGTACCAGCGATCCTTGAAGGTGCCCGGTTCGCCCTCGTCGATATTGACCGCCATCAGCCGCGGCGCGGCCTCCGCACGCACGATGCGCCACTTGCGGCCGGCCGGGAATCCGGCGCCGCCCAGACCACGCAGGCCGGAATGTTCCATGGCCTGGATGACCGATTCGACATCGCGACGGCCTTCCACCAGATCGCGGAACAGCTGGTAGCCACCGGCCTTCAGATAGGCCTTGTAGCCGACGTAACGGGGCAGCGGATGGGTTGATTCATTCGCCTTCACGGCCGCCTTCACGTCCGCTTCGGTGGCGCCGCCCAGCGCGTTCTGGCCGACCACGACGACCGGTGCCTGTTCGCAGCGGCCTACACAGGGCGCCGGAATGACGCGCACCCTGGTGCCCAGGATGCCCGGCAGCTTCTTCAGCAGGTCGTCCGCTCCGGCCATCTTGCAGGACAGCGTGTCGCACACCCGAACGGTCAGTTCGGCCGGCGCACCCTCGCCTTCGCGCAGCACGTCGAAGTGGTGATAGAACGTCGCCACCTCATACACCTCGGCCTGCGACATCTTCAGTTCGGCCGCCAGTGCGGCCAGATGGCGCGCATGCACCGCGCGGTAGGTGTCCTGCAGCAGGTGCAGGCATTCGATCAGCAGATCCGGACGGCGCGGCATGCGACCGAGCAGTGCCTGCACCTCTTCGACGGCAACCGGGTCGAGCGCGCGCCCCTTGGGCGTGGGCTTGACCATGCGACGCATCTGCTCAAGCGGTATGGAAAACGGTTCCGACATGTAGGCTCATCCTCATCGATCAATCTTGTTGTGTGGGGCACGGCTGCGCGCCATGTCCCGATCCACGCCTGACTTCACTGCGGGCCGAAGGCACGGGCCTCCCGGTGCAGATAGGCGAAATGCACGTTGCGGCGGTGCCACAGGGCATAGCCGTACCAATCGCGGAATTCCGCCAGTTCGACCTGATCCAGCGATTCTTCGAGCGTCGCCCCAGCGGAGAACAGCGCATCCACGCGCTCGACCAGTTGCTGCAGATAACGGCGCGGCGCGTCGAGAACTTCACGTCCGCCCGGCGCGCCATGCGCCGGCACCACCTGCCGCGCGCCCAGCGCGATCAGCGCATCAAGCGCGGCGACCCAACCTGTTTCGCTCGCGTTGTACAGATCGGGCAGATACTGCGTCGCCGCCAGTTCGCCCGCGAACAGCGTGCCGCTTGCCTCGTCCAGCAGCGCGGTCGCGCCGGGCTGGAAGGTGTGTCCGTAGTGCAGCAATCTGAGCCGGCGGGTAACGCCGGTCAGCCGGCCTGAATGTTCGAAGGTCACGCTTGCGGGGGTGGGTTCGGTACCTGACATCATATTTTCGCCCAGCGCAGCCGTCAGGCGTTCGACACAGGTGTGGCAACTGGCCCGGATGAAGCGGTCTGTTTCAATATGCGCTGTAACCGGCACACCCCGTGACACAAACACGCGGTTGCCCAGCACATGGTCGCCGCCACCGTAAAGATTGACCGCCGCGATGACCGGTTTGCCCAGCTCGCGTTCGACGAAGGCGAGCAGGTGCTGCGCAAAGCGCTGACTGGTGCCGGTGCCGACCAGGATGAGCCCGCGCGCGTCGACCAGCACCCCGATGTGGGTCACGAAACCGGCGTTGTCCGGCCTGACTTCGGACGAGGTCGGACGCAACACGTAGACACCATCGGCCAGCGGGGTCAGGCGCAGTTCAGGCAGCGTTTGCGCGAGTGCGGACGCCGTACTGGCCAGACATCCCGCGAAAATCACGATGACTGCACACAGCCATCGGGAAAGAATCCTGTGCAACTCGGGCGGCAAAACGGCGGTCTGCGTCGATGTGCTAGGGTCTGTTCTCATGTGATTCGTGCCTCACGCGTGCAGCCCGTGCGCCGCACGGCAAGGCGCGCCGACGCAGCCTGACTGGCCGTCAGGCAAGGCGGTGCAACGCAGCCGTGCGACGCACGGGTTGCGCGCCCTGCGGGTTGCCCCTGGGCGGACCGCGCACCGCGTTGCACGCCTGGTCGGGACGACCCGTCTCGACTGAGTCGCGCGCCTTGTTCGCGACCCACCCAGGGGCAACGTGACGCACGAATCACATGAGAACAGACCCAAACCTTTTTGGCGTCGCCAGCCAGCGCGCCCCTGCGGTTCATCAAAAACAAATGAGGAGATCCGGTTTGAAATTTCATCGCTTCCACGTGACCGTCACTGCGATCGGCGCGCTGCTGATGGGTGGCCCGGCTGCAGCCGCCAACGACTATCCGACCAGTTCGCGTGTCGAATTTGCGCTCGAATGCCTGCAGGCGTACAGCAGCAACCATGAGTACATCTACAAGTGTTCATGCCTGATCGACGAGATCGCGACCAAGCTGACACACGACGAGTACGTCGAGCTGTCGAGCTTCAGCCGCACCCAGTCGATGAGCGGAGAGCGCGGAGGCATGTTCCGCGGCACCGACGAAACCAAGGGCGCGGTGAAGAAGTATCTGGGCGTCGTTGCAGAATCCAAGAAGCGCTGCTTCATCAAGTAATCGATTCGCGCAGCGCGGCGGTGCGGCCTGCGCCGCACCGCTCAGGAGCCGCGCAAACCCGGCTTGATCGCGACCGAACTTTCGAAACGCAGGTCCTTGGAATCGACGACCACCGCCTTCAGTTCGCCCGCCTTCGCCGGCAGCACGTAAAACCTGAAGTTCGGATTTTCACTGATGGAGAAGTCGACATCCGCCGTCATGACCGGTTCGCCACCGAACGTGACTTCCACTCGACGCACGAAGTGCGGCGGCACAAACAGGCGCGTCATCTGGTCCATCGCCAGCCCGGAACTGTTCGGGTGGCTGATCATCAACTGGGCAACGCTGGGCTGGCCGGCAGCGGCCTCCTCGACCTTGAACTTCATCTTGCCCAGCCGAGCCAGCGCCTCTTCCATGTCCTTGCCGGCAGGCGCCGAACAGCCGCCCGAAGCCTTTACGAAGCGGCGCGCGACATAAACCTTCCCGTCACTCGTTTCGGCGATGGCGCGTACCCAGCTGTACGCTTCGATGCGCACCCGGGTTTCGATATCGGCGCGACCGGCCAGCGGCGTGAAAGTGAAGGTGCCACCGATCGGTGACGGGTTCTCGTCGATCACCAGATGCACCTTGCTGACGTAGACTCCCCCCGGCAGCTGTTTCGTGCGCACGGAGACCGGCACCACCGCCGCATCTTCGGCACGCACCGGCGCGTCGATCTCCAGGACCGAGCCGGTCGTGTCCTCGATCACCGGGCGGTCGCCGACCAGCAAGGTGCGCACCTTGCCCCAGATCGGCGTATCCGAACCGTCGTCGGCAGCGTGCGCAACCGGCAGCAGCAGAAAGAGGCAGGCCAGCAGTGCCGCCGACCATCCATTATTGGGTTTCATCGTCTTCTCCTCGTGGTCATTCTGCAGCATGACCGAATGCTGAAGGTAATGCTGACATGCGCCATCGGTCGCCGGATCATTCGACGCCGGCCGGCTTGGCTCCGTTCTTCATCCTTGACTTCATCACTTCACTCTTCCCACTCGAGTTCCGCAAACGCCGACGTCACGTTGCGCCGATGGAACAGGTCGACCAGGACCCAGCCTGTCGCGTCTCCCGGTCCGACCTCGCTCACCGTCTGCGAAAGGGTCTTTCCGGCTTTCAAGGCGCTGCGGGTTTGATCGACCAGCCCCTGCAGGTAGTTCCCCTGCTTTGCAAATGCTTCGCGCCACGCGTCGCCGGCGTCACCATGGCCGGGTACGACGCGCTGCACGTCCATCGCCGCCAGCGCTGCGCCGACCTTGATCCAGCCGAGTATCTTTCCATCCACCACCGGCAGGTGCCCGACGAACAGCAGATCGCCGGCAAACAGGGTGCCGGTCGCCTCGTCGAGCACGGTGAGGTCGTTGTCCGTATGCGCCGTCGGCCAGGCCCGCAGCTTCAGCGTCCGTCCGCCCAGATCGAGTTCGTCCTCAACCGCCACGGTGCGCGACGGTGGCACCGGCTGAAGACCCTTGCCGGCTTCCCCCATCAGTCGTTCGGCTGACGCCAGGTAGTGGCTGCTGCGCGCCGCCAGCGCGGCCGGCAGCCGGGCATGGCCGACGAACACCGGTTTATCGTCGATGAAGGCCTGATTGCCCAGGATGTGGTCCGGATGCACATGGGTGTTGATCACGTAACACACCGGCAGGTCGGTCTTGCTGCGGATGCTGGCGCGCAGTGCCGCGCCCACGGCAGGCGAGCCACCGGTGTCGATGACCGCCACGCAGCGGCTGCCGACAATGAAGCCGAGGTTGGAAATCGCACCCAGATTCCGGGCGTCCTGCTCGGCAATCTCGCCCTGGAACAGGAAGACGCCGGGCGCAGCCTGCCGGACCTCGAGCGCCTCCAGCGCCTGCACGCCAGCGGCCGCAAGCGCCAGCAGCACACCGAACAGACTGTGGATGCATGAGACCCGCCAGCAAGGACTGCGTTTGCGCACAACAGCTTGCATCGTTAGCATTCGGTGTTGATCAGCTGCCCAGAATAACAAATCAGGATGCGGTGCTTCACCCCTCCGTTCTACTTGCTGCTGCCCTGTATCGTCCTCGGCGCATGTGCGGTGCAACAGGTGCCGCCCGCACCACTCGACCCGCTGGCACTCCAGACCGCATTCCTTGGCCGCTCGCTGACCGATGACGCGACGCGCGAGTTTCTTGCGCAGCGCAGCATGAATGCATCGACCTGGCCGCCCGAACGCTGGACGCCCGAGCAACTGGTGCTGGCCGCCCTGCTGCAGCACCCGGCCGCTGCGCAGGCGCGCGCACGCGCGGCACTCGCCCGCGCCCAGCTGACGACCGCCGGGCTCACGCCGCGCACGCTGCTGGCGCCGGAGACCGAACGCACCAATGAACGAGACCCCGGCCAGTCGGCCTGGAGTGTCGGGCTTGCTCTGGACCTCGCGCTGACCGGCGAATCGGTGCGTGAAGCGCGCGTCGAGCGCGCCCGCCTGCTGGCCGACGCGGCGCTGCTCGACGAAGCCGAGGCTGCCTGGGCCGTCCGCAGTGGCGCCCAGCGCGCGCTCATCGAGTTGTGGTCGGCCAATACCGAGCTGGCACTGCTCGACCGACTGGTCGTCACCACACTGGAAGCCCAGGCGGTGATGCAGAAGCGCTACGACCTCGGCGCTGCCGACGCGCTCGAGCTGACGCAGACCCGCACCGCCGCGGCACAGGCCGAGTCACGCTATGTGCTGGCCGAACAGCGGCAGATCCGCGCGCGCGGCGATCTGGCCCAAGCGCTGGCGATGCCGCTGTCTGCCCTCGACGCGCTGCGCATTGATTACGCCGCCTTTGACGAGCCGGTCGCAGTGCCGACGATGTCAGCGCTGCGGGCGAACGCCACGCTCGACCGCATCGATCTGCGCCGTGCGCTGGCGCAGCATGCTGCGGCCGAAGCTGCGCTGACGGTGGAACTGCGCGCGCAGTATCCGGAAATCCGCATCAAGCCCGGCCTGCTGTGGGATCAGGGCGCCATGGTGTGGAGCCTGGGCGCCGCATTGCCGCTGTTCGCAGCGCAGCGCCAGGCCGGACCGATTGCCGAAGCGGTCGCACGGCGCGACATGGCCGCGCAGTATTTTCTGGCGCTGCAGTCTCAGGCGCTGGTCGCACTCGAACATGCGCGAACCCGCGTGAAGGCGGCCGAACTGGACATCGACGGCGCCGAAGCCGAGCACGACGAAGCCCGCCTGCAACTGACGCGCACCGAACAACGCTACGCGCGCGGCGACGCCGACCGACTGGATCGCCTGCTGGCGCGCGTCCACGTGCTGGAAGCCGACATCCGGCTACTGTATGCACGGCAACGCACCCTTGCCTCGCGTCTGGTACTCGAGGACGCGGTGCAGCGCCCGCTGTCTGCGCTGACAGGCCCCACGGAGACGACACCATGAACCGCATCACCCCCCAGCAACTGCTGTTCGCGATGGGCCTGCTGCTGATCGCACTGGTCTGGGCCGTGGTCTATTACGCTCGCGACGAGTGGAGGCTGTACGGCGATCAGCCCGACGACGATATCGAGGTGCCTTCACTGGTCGAGCGCAGTACAGACGGCCTGACCAGCGTGCGCCTGACCGCTGCCGCGCAGACAGCGAGCGGCATCGAACTCGGGCAGCCGCTGGCCGTGCGGGCCGGCACCGAACACGAGGCGCAGGCAGCGGTTCTCGACCTGGAGCCGCTGTTCGCACTGCGTGGGCAGTTGCACGAAGCGCACGCCGACATCGCGCGGCTGGCCGCCCAGCTGGCCCGCGCCGAAACCGAGCGCGATCGCGTCCAGGCGCTGTTCAACGATGACCGCAATGTATCGGAACGGACGCTGCAGACCGCACGCAGCCAGTTCGAGCAGGACCGCGCGGCGCTGGCCGCTGCGCGCGCCCGTGCCGACGGCCTGCATGCGCGGCTGGTCCAGGGCTGGGGCCCGCTGGCCGGATCGGCATCGGGCGAAGCGCCGGAAGAACTGGAGCGGTTGGCCGACCGGCGAAACTCGCTGGTTGCCGTCGCGCTGCGCGGCTCGGGCGAGGCGCCGCCGCTGATGCTGCTGCGCCTGCCGGACGGCAACGATGCCATCGAGGCACGCCGCATCGGGCCTGCGCCTCGCAGCCTCGCCCAGGCAGCCGGCGAGACCTGGCTGTACAAGTCCGAGCGCGTGCTGCCGACCGGCACCCGCCTGGCGGCACGCGGCGTCACTGGCGAGACCATGCTGTCGCTGGTGCCCAACAGCGCCGTCGTCTGGTATGCCGGCCTGCCCTGGGTGTATGTGCGCGACGATGACGAACCAGAGGAATTCACCCGCCAGGCGCTGCCCGCCGAATCGCAGCGGCCAGACGGCTGGCTCGCACCGACGCTGGAAGATGACGCCCGCGTGGTGACGCGCGGTGCGCAGCTGCTGCTGTCCGAAGAGCTCAAGCACACGCTGGCGGATGAGAACGATGACTGATCGGGTGCTTTCGCTACCGGGCCGCGGCCGGATGTTGGGGTTCGCTGGCTCACCCCAACCTACGAAAGCAGCTCGACACTGCATCCCTGCCACCCGCCTGCGCCGCGCAGGTTGGAGTGAGCGCAGCGATGCCCAACACCGCCCCGCACATCGGGGCCACCGCGGCCCAATCGGTTCAAGCAAGAGCCACCCCGTAGGTTGGGGTGAGCGCAGCGATGCCCAACACCGCCCCGCACATCGGGACCACCGCAGCCCAGCCGGTTCGAGCAAGCGTCACCCCGTAGGTTGGGGTGAGCGCAGCGATGCCCAACACCGCCCCGCACATCGGGGCCACCGCGGCCCAATCGGTTCAAGCAAGAGCCACCCCGTAGGTTGGGGTGAGCGCAGCGATGCCCAACACCGCCCCGCACATCGGGACCACCGCAGCCCAGCCGGTTCGAGCAAGCGTCACCCCGTAGGTTGGGGTGAGCGCAGCGATGCCCAACACCGCCCCGCACATCGGGGCCACCGCGGCCCAATCGGTTCAAGCAAGAGCCACCCCGTAGGTTGGGGTGAGCGCAGCGATGCCCAACACCGCCCCGCACATCGGGACCACCGCAGCCCAGCCGGTTCGAGCAAGCGTCACCCCGTAGGTTGGGGTGAGCGCAGCGATGCCCAACACCGCCCCGCACATCGGGGCCACCGCGGCCCAATCGGTTCAAGCAAGAGCCACCCCGTAGGTTGGGGTGAGCGCAGCGATGCCCAACACCGCCCACAGGCCACGCTACCCGCCCCAACGCAGGCGGTCTGTCGCATGGGCCGAACCCGATGATCGAAGCCATCGTCCGCTTTTCGGTGCGGCGGCCCGGCATCGTGCTGGCGCTGTCGCTGGTGCTCGTGCTGTACGCCATCAGCCGCATGTTCGACGCCCGGCTCGACGTGTTTCCCGAGTTCGCGCCGGCGCAGGTGGTGATCCAGACCGAAGCCCCCGGCCTGCCGGCCGACCTGGTCGAAACACGCGTCACGACGCCGATCGAATCGGCCGTATCCGGTACGCGCGGCATCAAGGAATTGCGCTCGCAGTCGATTCCCGGCCTGTCCGTCGTCACGGTCATCTTCGACGAAAAATCCGACCTGTTCCGCAACCGGCAGCTGGTATCGGAGCGGCTCGGCACGCTTGGTGCGCTGCTGCCGGCCGGTGTGACGCCGGTCATCACGCCGCTGACCTCTTCGGCCAGCACCCTGCTCGGCCTCGGCATCACGTCGGCAGAGCGCTCGCAGATGGACATGCGCTATCTGGTCGATTCGGTGGTGCGACCTCACCTGCTGGCGGTGCCGGGCGTGGCGGACGTGAATGTGTTCGGTGGCGAAGTGAGGCAGTGGCAGATCCAGCTCGACCCGGCGCGACTGCGCACTTTGGGCGTGACGTTCGCCGATGTGGAGTTGGCGGCACGCGGCGCCGCTTCGGTCGCCGGTGCAGGCTTTGTCGAGAACGACAACCAGCGCCTGCTGATTGCGATCGACGCCACGCCGGCATCGGCGCGCAGTCTGGAACAGCTCACCGTCACGCTGCCGGACGGGCGTTCGCTCGCTCTGGGCGACGTCGGCCGTGTGCGCGAAGCACCGGGCCCGGCGATCAGCGCGGCGCAGATCAACGGCACACCCGGTGTGTTCATGATGGTGCAGGGCCAGCTCGGCGCCGACACACTCGGCGTCACGCTGGACCTGGAGAAATCGCTGGCCGAGATGGCACCGCTGTTCGAACGTGAAAAGGTCACGCTGCACCCGGCGCTGTTCCGGCCGGCCAACTTCATCCAGACGGCGCTCGGCAATGTGCGGGCTGACGTGGTGATAGGCGCCACTTTGGTGGTGATCGTGCTGTTCGTGTTCCTGTACAACCTGCGCACCGCCTTCATTTCGGCCGTCGCCATTCCGCTATCGCTGCTGGCGGCGGTACTCGTCATGCTGGAAGCGGGCGCCAGCCTGAACATCATGGTGCTGGGCGGGCTGGCGATCGCGCTGGGCGAGGTGGTGGACGACGCCATCATCGACTGCGAAAACATCTATCGCCGGCTGCGCGAAAACCGTCACCTCGGCTCGCCGGTGGCATCCTGGAGGGTAGTGCTCGACGCATCGATGGAGGTGCGCAGCTCGGTGGTTTATGCCACCTTCATCGTTGCGCTGGTGTTCGTGCCGTTGCTCACGCTGTCCGGCGTCGCCGGCAAGCTGTTCGCGCCGCTCGGTCTGGCCTACATCCTGGCCATCCTCGCGTCGCTGGTCGTGGCGCTGACGGTCACACCGGCGATGAGCTTCCTGATGCTGGGCAATCGTGAGCTGCCCGACGAAGACCCGCCGCTGGTGCGCTGGCTGCGCCCGCGTTACGAGCGGACGCTGCGCGCCATAGAACGCCGCCCGCACGGACTGATCGCCGGCGTCATGCTGGCGCTGGCCGGCGGGCTGGGAGTATTGCCACTGTTCGGCGGCGAATTCATTCCGCCGCTGCGTGAAGGCCATTACATCGTGCATCTGTCGACCATTCCGGGCACCGCACCCGGCGAGGTGCTGAGGGTCGGCCAGCGCGTGACCGAAAAGGTGCTGCAGATCGACGGCGTAAAGTCGGTGGCGCAGTGGGTCGGGCGGGCGCAGAACGGTTTCGACCCCTTCGGTCCGCATTACAGCGAGGTCGAGATCGAAATCGGTCCGCTCGATGGCGCGACGCAGGAACGCATCCTGGCGGACATCCGGCGCTCGGTGACCGGCGACGACGGCGATGAAGACCGCTCGGATGAAGCCGCCGCGGCGTCGGTCGGCTTTCCCGGCCTTGCCTTTTCGGTGAATACCTTCCTGACCGAGCGCATCGGCGAGACCGAATCGGGTTTTCCGGCGACGCTGGTGGTGCAGGTGTTCGGCACCAATCTGGACCGGCTGGATGCCGATGCCACCGCCGTTGCACAAGCGCTGGCAAAGGTCAGGGGCGCGACCGACGTGCAGGTGCTGGCGCCGCCCGGCACGCCCGAAATCATCGTGCGGCCACGCCTCGACAAGCTTGCGGTCTGGCGCCTGTCGCCGGAAGACGTGCTGTCGGCGACCAGCACCGCCTTCGCCGGTCGCAAGGTGAGCGAGGTGTATCGCGGTACGCTGGCGACACCGCTGGTCGTGACACTGGATCCGGACCACCGCCGCTCGCCAAACGAGATCGGCCGACTGCCGCTTCGCACACCGGATGGCCGGCTGGTCGAATTGCGTGACGTGGCCGACATCAGTGTCGAGAACGGTCGCTACAAGATCCTGCACTCGGGTGGCAAGCGGGTGCAGACCATTACGGCAAACCTGGCCAGCGGCCACGATCTGGGCGCGTTCAGCGAGGCCGTCCGGCGCACCTTGCGCGACGACGTGAAACTGAACGCCGGCAGTTACTACACCGTGACCGGTGCGGCCGAAGCACAGGCACAGGCGCGACGCGAACTGGTCACGCATTCGGCGCTGGCCGCGGCGGCCATTGCCATCCTGTTGATGCTGGCGTTTTCGAGCTCGCGCAACCTCATGATTACCTTCGTGAATCTGCCGTTCGCGCTGATCGGCGGCGTGCTGGCTGCGCTGGCGGGCGGCGGCTGGCTGTCACTCGGTTCGGTGGTCGGCTTCGTCACGCTGTTCGGCATCACGCTGCGCAACTCGATCATGCTGGTGTCGCATTTCCAGCACCTGGTCGAGCGGGAGGGGCATCCGTGGAACCTGGACACAGCCATCCTCGGCGCCTCGCAGCGTCTGCCGTCCATCCTGATGACCGCGCTGGTGACCGGTCTGGGCCTGATGCCGCTGGTACTGGGCTCGGGTGAACCCGGTCGGGAGATCGAAGGACCGATGGCCGCCATCATCGTCGGCGGCCTGACGACCTCGACGATACTGAATCTGCTGGTACTGCCGACGCTGTTGCTGCACTACGGCCGCTTCGCCAAAGTGCCGCAGGCAAGCTGAATTCAGGCGCGCGGGGAGCGACGCGCTGCGGCCATCCCGATCAGGCCCAGGCCGACGAGCATCAGCGAAAGGGCGTCGGGCTCGGGCACTCCGGTCACGAATGCCGCACTCAGAAAGGTGCCTTGACTGACCGGCTGATCGATCCAGGCGAACTCCGCGAACGTCGGACCGACCGTCACCGTGACGTTGCTCAATGTCGTGGTGAGCACAACCTTGGTCAGCACGACGGACGGACCGAAATCGAGACCGGACAATTTCAGGGTCAGCTTTTCCCGCACTTCCCCGCAACTGTGGATGCCGCAGAAGTTGCCCGGCGAACTCAGCGAAAAGCCTGCATCGGTGTAGTCGAACGGCAACACGCCCCGGACCAGACTGCCTTCCACGCCAGCGCCGACGACAGCGGAAAACCGACCGTAATCAGCCGTTTCGGCGTGCAGCGCAGTGGTGACGATATCGCCGTTGAGGCCGGCTACCGCAGGAAAGGACAGCGCGACGCCGAGCGACGTCAGGCCGATCAGGGTGGAAAGTTTCATCGAGTACCTCACATTGCGATCCGCAGGACAGCAGCGGCAATTCAGAAGGCAGAAACATCTGTCTGAATGGATGCAAGCAGAGATCGCGCCAATAGCGAAAAAAATAACAAAGTCGCGTCAAATCAGCGATCTTCCGGACACTGCCCTTCAGCCTTTCGGGCCAACGTCACCCGGTCCGGTGCAAATGTAAAAAGCGTCGACACAATCCAGGTGCAACCCACCGCCCTTCACCGGACGGCAATGCACACACCGTCACACACGACCTTCTGGCCGCTGCGGATCTTGGCGGTCTTGCGGGTTTCGGTCTTCCCGTCCACCTGCACATCGCCCCGGGTCACCCGCACCTTCCCTTCGCCACCACTGCTGGCCAGGCCGGCAAGCTTGAGCAGGTCGCACAGCGCGACATAGTCGCCGGTCAATGTGAAATCAACGGTTTGCATGTAAATCCTTCAGTAGGCACGCAGACGCTTGACCGCCTGCGCAATGACAGCTTCAGTCTTGGCGAAACAGAAGCGGATCAGCCGCGCATCGTGGCCGTCGTGGTGGAAGGCCGACACCGGAATCGCTGCCACACCGGCCTCGCGCATCAGACGGCGCACGAAGGACTGATCCGGTTCATCGCTGATGGCGCGATACGACGCCAGCTGGAAATAGGTGCCCGCGCAGCCGGGCAGCTCGAAGCGCGAGCCGGCCAGACCGGCCCGGAAGGCGTCGCGCTTGGCCTGGTAGAAACGGCCCAGTTCAAGATAGCGCGCTGGCTCGGCCATGTAGTCGGCCAGCCCGAGCTGGCAGGGTGTATTCACTGCGAACACGTTGAACTGGTGCACGCGGCGGAATTCTGCGCTCAGCAAGGGGGGCGCGCATACGAAACCGACCTTCCAGCCAGTTACGTGAAAGGTCTTGCCGAAACTCGACACCAGCACGGTACGCGCCGCCAGTTCCGGCAAGCGCGCGGCACTCGCGTGCTCGCGGTCATCGAACACGATGTGCTCGTACACCTCGTCGGAAATCACCACGATGTTACGGCCGTCGCACAGTCGGGCAAGCGCGCGCTGATCGTCCATCGTCCACGCGGCCCCCGTTGGATTGTGCGGCGTATTGGTGATAATGAGCCGGGTGCGCGGCGTGATGCAGTGCGCCACCACATCCCAGTCGGGCAGGAAATGCGGCGACTCGAGGCGTACGAAAACCGGCGTGGCGCCGGCCAGCCGGATGCCCGGCAGATAGCTGTCGAATGCCGGCTCGAACACGATGACCTCGTCGCCCGGCCCGGCGAAAGCCATGATCGCTGTGTAGACCGCCTGGGTTGCACCGGCGGTGATCGTGATTTCTTCTTCGGCGTCGTAGTCGGCGCCATACACCGCGCGCATCTTCTGCGCCACTGCCTCACGCAGCGCCGCCTGGCCGGTCATCGGCGAATACTGGTTGCGGCCGGCCCGCATGTGCGACGCCACGGCATCGAACAGTGGCGGATCGGCACTGAAGTCCGGAAAACCCTGTGCAAGGTTGATCGCGCCGCACACCTGCGCCTCGCGGGAAATGACGGTGAATATCGTCGTGCCGACGTCGGGCAGTTTCGACGTCAGATGGCCGGGAAAGTCCTGCATGGCGGATGGCTGTATCGCGAATCGACGGATTATGCTTCAAGCCCCTGCCCATCCCGATCCGACATGAACGACACACCCAGCCCGCTGCGCCTCGACGGCGACCGCCTCTGCATTCTCGACCAGACGCTGCTGCCCTTTGCCCGGCAGGAAGTGGGCCTTGAAACCGCTGCACAGGCGGCCCACGCCATCGCGACGATGCAGGTCCGCGGCGCACCGCTGATCGGTGCCATCGGTGCCTTCGGTCTGGCGCTTGCGCTGCGTGAAGCGGCCGACGATGCCGCGCTCGACGAGGCGGTCCGCGCCCTCGGGGCAACCCGCCCGACCGCGGTCAATCTTGAGTGGGCGCTGCATCGCGTCGCCACGCATGTGCGGCCGCTGCCAGCGGCCGCACGCGCCGCTGCGGCCTGGTGCGAGGCGCTCGCAATCTGCGACGAAGACCGTGCCGCCAACCGGCGCATCGGCGAACTCACGCTCGAACTGCTGCAGACCATCACGCCGCGGGCCGGCCGGCTGAACCTGATGACCCACTGTAACGCGGGCTGGCTGGCCACGACAGGCTGGGGCACGGCGCTGGCCGGCATCTATCTCGCTCACACGGCCGGCATCACCCTGCACGTCTGGGTTTCGGAAACCCGGCCGCGCAACCAGGGCCTGCTGACCGCCTGGGAACTGGCCGGCGCCGGTGTGCCGCATACCGTCATCGCCGACAACGCTGCAGGCCAGCTGATGCGTGAGGGGCAAGTCGACGCAGTCATCATCGGCGCCGACCGCATCGCCGCCAATGGCGACGTTGCCAACAAGGTCGGCAGCTATCTGAAGGCGCTGGCGGCACGCGACAGCGGGCTGCCGTTCTGGGTTGCGGCGCCGTGGTCGACAGTGGATGCAGGATGTGTCGACGGCGCATCGATACCGATAGAAGCGCGCGACGGCGACGAACTGCGCGTGGTGCGCGGGGCAGCCGGGTGCGTCCGCCAGCTCGAGCCGGACAGTCGGGTCGCCAATCCGGCATTCGACATCACGCCGGCCCACCTCGTGACGGCACTCATCACCGAACGCGGCATCGTTGATCCGGCTCGGGGAATGCCTGAGGGAGTGCATTTCGCAAACACTTCCGAGCAGAATGATCCACAGAACCTCAAGTGAATTCTAGGAGCGTGAAACCCATGACAACAAAGCCTCTCCGCGATGTTGCATCGCGAAACACCTGATCCATCGTCAATTTTTAATGTAAACCCGCTTGTAATCTGGGCTCCGGTCAGGATAATCCACTGTTAATCCACAATACAGGGGCACACCCTGATGAACGAGGTCAGCGGCAGCGATGTGCTTGAAGCAGCGCGCCGGTTGGAAGTTTGCGGACTTAACCGCGGTGCGGCTGGCAACGTCAGCGCGCGCCGCGGTCCCGCATTCCTGATCACCCCGAGCGGGCTCGAACCTGCCGAATGCACCATTGACGACATGGTGGAAGTCTTCGGTGATGGCCGCAGCAGCGGCACCCGCAAGCCTTCTTCGGAATGGCGCATCCACCGGGACATCTACGCCGCCCGCGCCGACGCCGACGCCATCGTGCATGCGCACTCGCCATTCGCCACGGCATTGGCCTGCATCGGCGAATACATTCCGCCCTTTCACTACATGATCGCCCGCTTCGGGGGCAGCACCGTGCGCTGCGCGCGCTATGCGACCTTCGGCGAGCAGGCCTTGTCCGACGCGGTACTCGATGCCCTGCCCGGCCGCTGCGCCTGCCTGATGGCCAACCACGGCATGCTGGTTTTTGGACGCAGCCTTCGTCACGCGGTCGCGCTGGCCGTGGAACTCGAAACGCTGTGCGAACAGTACTGGCGCGCGCTGCAGGTCGGCACGCCGAAGCTGCTCGACGACGACGAGATGGAGCGGGTGCTCGGCAAGTTCGCGGGTTACGGCCAATGAGCATGATGCGCGAGCGGCCCGCACATGCTCAAGAATGGGGCTCGGCAGCCGTGAACCCTGTCAGCCTCCGGCGTTGCAATCCGGCGGCGATTCGCCACTGATGCCGAATCCGTCCATGCCCACCAGCCTTCTATCACACGGCACCACGCCGCGCAGCGAGAACACCGAACGCCAGGTCGAGGCAGAACTGGTTGCGCTCGCCTACCGGCTGACACCGTTCACGCTGGTGATGGCGATCGTGCTGGCCGGCCTGATCTGGGGCGTGCTGCACAAGGTTGTCGACGTCAATGCACTGACCACCTGGCTGGTCGCCATGGTGCTGATCAATGTCGGTCGTTTCGGGCTGATCATGGCCTGGCGCCATGTCGCACCGGGCGTCAATGAGACGCTGATCTGGAAGTGGCTGTTCATGCTGGGCGTGTTCGTCGCCGGTTGTGGCTGGGGGGCGCTCGGCGTCGCCCTGATGCCGCCGCCCGGGCACCCCTACGAAATGGTGGTGCCGCTCTGTCTCGTGGCGGTAGCGGCCGTCGGACTGTTTTCGCTGACCGGCATGTGGAAGGCCTATGTGCTGATGGCACTGCCCACCTTGCTGCCGACCGCCTTCTTCTACCTGATGTCGCCCGAGCCGGAACGCGAAGTACTGGGAGGCTTCATCCTGCTGTTTCTGCTGATCGCTGTCGTCAACGCCAAGCGCTTCCAGAAGAACACGGCCGAATTCATCCGCCTGCGGCTGCATCACGCGCATGTGGCGAAGGAGAACGAAGAAGCCAAGGAAGCCGCCGAGCAGGCCAATCAGGCAAAGAGCCAGTTCCTTGCCAACATGAGTCACGAAATCCGCACGCCGATGAACGGCGTGCTGGGCATGGCGCAGCTGCTGCTGCGCAGCGAACTGAATGGCGAACAGCGGCGCTATCTTGAAACGCTCTATCGCTCGGGCGAAAACCTGCTCGACCTGCTGAACGACATTCTCGATCTGTCGAAGATCGAAGCCGGTCGCTTCGATCTGGTGCGCAGCGAGTTCGACCCGCGTCGCACGCTGCGCGAAGTGACCGAACTGCTCGGCGCGCAGGCACGCGAAAAGGGCCTGACGCTGGCGCTCGACGTCGATGATGCGGTGCCTGGCCGGGTCGAGGGAGATCCGGGACGGCTGCGCCAGATCGCGGTCAACCTGATCGGAAACGCCATCAAATTCACCGATCACGGCGGCGTGTTCGTTACGCTGCGTGTTCACTCGATGGACGATGACCTGATGCTGCAGCATCGCCCGACAACGGGTGCGGTACGCATGGTGATGGCGGTACGCGACACCGGCATCGGCATCACCGAACCCGACCAGGCGCGCATCTTCGATGCCTTCGCGCAGGCCGACAACACTGCATCGCGCCGCTTCGGTGGCACCGGGCTGGGTCTGGCCATCTCACGGCAACTGGCCGAAATGCTCGGCGGCGCCGTCACCTTGCGCAGCGCGTCAGGTATCGGCTCGACCTTCACACTGTCGTTGCCCTGCAAGGTCGTGAGCACCGGCATGGAAGAGGCACAGCACAGTCTGTCCCTGCCCAACTTGCCCCGCCTTTCAGGCACCGTGCTGCTGGTGGAAGACAGTACGGTCAATGCCGAAGTCGCTTCCAACATGCTCGAAGCCTTCGGCTTGCGCTGGACGCTGGCGCGCGACGGCCGGCAGGCACTGCAGGAGCTCGAGCACGCACGCTTCGACCTCGTGCTGATGGATTGCCAGATGCCGGGCATGGATGGTTTCGAAGCATGCGAACGCATCCGGGACCGCGAGCGTCTGGTCGGCCTGCCCGCCACACCGCTGATTGCGCTGACCGCGGGCGCCAATGACGGCGACCGTGAGAACTGCATTGCCGCCGGCATGGACGACTATCTCGCCAAGCCTTTCCGCGAAGACGACCTGTACGCGATCGTGCGCAAGTGGCTGCCCGACAACGCCGTGTCCGGTACCGGCACGATTTCGGTCGACGCGATCAGCCAGCACGATCGGGCCCGCTTCGCCGCGCTGTACGAAAAGGAATCGCAGCGCAATGTGGTGGCGATGCAGGAAGCCCTGCGCGGCCACGACGACCACACGCTGCGCCGTGCCGCGCACACGCTGAAATCGCTCGCGGTACATGCCCAGGCCTTCGATCTGCACGACACGATGCGCAGGCTCGAGGCAGCGGCCGTCGAGAAGGACTGGGCACTGGCGACCGCGCTGGTACCGATCGCCAGTCGCATGCAGCTCGAATCGGTGCGTCGCGTCGCCGAATGCAGCGCCGATGGTGACTCGGGCGGCGGATCGCTGCCCGGTGCGGTGGACATCCTGGTCGTCGATGACGATGAAGCGGAGCGTTTCCTGATGCGCCGATCGCTGGAGAACGCCGGCTGCACCGACGTGCGCGAAGCGGAAAGCGGTGAGGAAGCGCTGCTGATGGTTGGTCAGCAGTGCCCGCACGTGGTGCTGCTCGACGGCCTGATGCAGGGCATGGATGGCATCGCGACGTGCCGGGCATTGCGTGAGCACTATGCTCCGGAGCGATTGATCATCGTCATGCTGTCCGGCATCGAAGATCCCAACTGGCAGCGTGCCGCGCTTGAGGCAGGTGCCAGCTGCTTCGTCGCCAAGTCTGTGTCGCGCGATGCACTGATGGACGCGCTCGCCACCAAGCTGGCCGAACTCGACCGCCCGCTGCGCAGTCGTACGCGTGGCAGGCCGCGCCTCAGCGTTGCCTGACCGACACGTCGCGGCGCATGCGCGGCGCCGACATTCCGGGAGCGCGCGATGAACAAGTCACTGATCACCCTTCTGTATTGCCTGTGCGGCAGCGCGTGGGCAATCGATGTATCCGATGTGCCGGCCGAAAAGCGCACCACACTCGATCGCTATCTGACGGCCGTGGAAGCACACCGTATGGTCAGCGAACGTGCGGCGAACGTCCTGTTCCTCGATGTGCGCACACAGGCCGAGGTGAGCTATGTCGGCACGCCGGCAGGCATGGACGCCAACATTCCCTTCATGCTGGTCGATTTCGATCACTTCGACAGAAAATCGCGCAGCTTCACGCTGCACAAGAATCCCGCCTTCGTCGGCGCGGTCGAGGAGCGCCTCAAGGCCAAGGGCCTCGACAAGGCGGCGGACGTTGTATTGATCTGCCGCTCCGGCGATCGCACCACACGCGCCGTCAATACGCTGGCAGCCGCCGGATTCACCCGCGTCTGGACGGTGATTGACGGATTCGAGGGCGATACCGCATCGGTGGGTGCCGATCGCGGCAAACGAACCGTGAATGGCTGGAAGAATGCCGGCCTGCCGTGGTCCTATGTGCTGGACAGCTCGCAGGTGTGGCTGCCCGCGGGCGCGCAGTGATCAGCGACCGGGCAGCATGCGCGACAGCAGACCATCGCGATCGATGAAGTGGTGCTTGATCGCTGCCAGGATGTGCCCGATCACGACCGCCATGAAGAAGTAGTTCACGAAGCGGTGCACGAGCAACAACGTGTCACCCAGCGCCTCGTTCTTGTCCAGCAGATCCGGCAGCGGCAGCACGCCGAACCACACGGTCTGGAAGCCCTTGGCCGAACTCATCAGCCAGCCTGACAGTGGCGCCGCAATCATCAATACGTAGAGCAGATGATGTCCGGCGGCGGCGGCCCTGGCCTGCCAAGCAGGCGTGCCGAGCGGCAGCGCGGGCGGCGTGTGCGTGACGCGCCAGCCCAGACGCAGCAGTACAAGCAGGAACAGCGTGACGCCGGCCCACTTGTGGTACGAGTACAGCTTGAGCTTGGTCGGCGACAGCGGCAGTTCGGTCATGTACAGGCCGAGCCCGAACATGCCGAACAGCATCAGTGCAATCAGCCAGTGCAGGGACATCGCGGTGCGGGTGTAGCGCATGGTTTTCCTTTTTGGGGGTGCCGTCGCAGGCTTTGCCGACCCGGGGTTCGATGGCCGGGCGCCGGCTCCGGTCTGTCATTGTCGCAGCCCGGCAGTTCCCTTACGACACAGGCACGCGCACAACCCGACGCCATGCACGCTTCAGAGGCTGATCTGCGTACCCAGTTCGACCACCCGGTTCGGCGGCAGATGGAAGTAATTGGCCGGGCCCTCCGACTGTCTCAGCATCCAGCCGAACAGCGCACGGCGCCATGCCGACAGATCACCCACGCCTTCGACGACGGTCGAACGCGCGACGAAATAGGTCGTATCCATCGCTTCGAGTTCCAGTAGTTCGGGCGGCAGTGCCTCCAGCGCTTCGGGAACATCCGGCTCCTCGCGGAAGCCGTAGCGCACCTCGATCGCCCAGGTGTTGTCGGCCAGCCGCTGCACGTTCATCCGTTCTGCCGCCACCACACGGGGCACTTCCTCGATCCGCACGTGCAGGAACAGCACGGACTCATGCAAAACCTTGAAATGCTTGAGATTATGGAACAACGCACTCGGCACGGTTTCCGGATCGGACGTCAGATAGATCGCAGTACCCGGCACGCGCGGCACCTCGGGAATCGGGCTGGACAGAAAGTCCTCCATCGGAATGTTGATGCGCCTGCGCTCGCGCGCCAGCAGCTCGCTGCCGCGCTTCCAGGTGGTCAACATGGTGAACAGCGCCGCACCGAGCAACATCGGCAGCCATCCGCCATCGAGGAACTTGGTCAGGTTGGACGCGAAGAACAGCAGTTCGATGACGAAGAACACGCCCAGCACGGCAAGCAGCGCTACCTTCAGGCGACGGTGTGACATGGTGGTGATGAAGATCATCAGCAGCGTCGTGATGATCATGTCACCCGACACGGCGATGCCGTAGGCCGCCGCCAGATCGCTGGAGGTGTCGAATTCGAGCACGAGCACGACGACGCCGATCAGCATCAGCCAGTTCACGGCCGGAATGTAGATCTGCCCGCGCTCGGTGTCCGAGGTGTGCAGCTGGCGCAAGCGCGGCAGATAACCCAGCCGCGAGGCCTGTGCGGTGATCGAGAAGGCGCCGGAAATCACCGCCTGCGACGCGATGACGGTCGCCATCGTGGCCAGCAGCACGAGCGGCAGGCGCAGAGCCTCGGGTGCCAGATTGAAGAAGGGATTGCTGACTGTTTCGGACGCCCGTAACACCAGTGCGCCCTGACCGAAGTAATTGATCAGCAGCGCCGGCGACACGATGAAATACCAGGCCAGCCGCACCGGTCGCTTGCCGAAATGCCCCATGTCGGCGTACAGCGCCTCGCCGCCGGTCAGCGCGAGAAACACGGCGCCGAGCAGCAGGAAAGCCTGCGCCGGTTTGTCGATCGCGAACACGATGGCGTACGTCGGATCGAGTGCGCGCAAAACGTCGGGCGTCTGCACGATGCTGTTGATTCCGAGCAAGGCAAGCACCGCGAACCACACGATGGTGATCGGACCGAAAAAACGTCCGACCAGCGCAGTGCCCTTCCGCTGAACCGAAAACAGCACGATGATGATGAGAATGGTGATTGGTTCGATCCAGTGCTCCAGCGTCGGCGCCACGACGGACAGCCCCTCGACCGCAGACAGCACGGAAATGGCCGGCGTGATGACGGCGTCGCCGTAGAACATCGCTGCCGCGAACACGCCGGCGGCGGTCACCGCCGCCACCCGCCGACGCACCCCGGCACGGGCCGCCCGCTGCGCCAGCGACGCCAGGGCGAGCGCACCGCCTTCGCCGTCGTTATCGAAGCGAAGCACGATGAACACGTACTTGAACGAAATGATCAGCGTGACGGACCAGAACAGCGCCGACAGCGCAGCAAGCACGTTGGCTTCCGACAGCGGAAGCCCGTGATTGCCGGTGAAGGCTTCCTTGAAGGCATACAGCGGACTGGTGCCGATGTCGCCGAAAACCACGCCCAGTGCCGCCAGCATCAGCGGGCCGAGCGCCTTCGCATCGGCTGTGTGTCGAGTCATTTCTGCATCGTGGAATGACAGGCCGCCGATATTGCGCCGCAACATATGCAAGATCAAGCGGTCCTGTCCGTCCCGCGTCACATTTGCAACAATCCCCCCCGACTTCCCATGTCGAACTCACCATCGCCCCGCACACCATGGATGACACCGCCGACCTGCTTTCACTGCGCAACCTGATCCGCGAATTTGTCACCGAGCGCGACTGGGCGCAGTTCCATACCCCGAAGAATCTCGCGATGGCGATGAGCATCGAAGCCGCCGAAGTGATGGAACACTTCCAGTGGCTGGTCACCGGCCATGAACTGCCTGACGCCAAAAAGCGGGCGGTCGGCCATGAACTGGCCGACACGCTGGTCTATCTGGTCCGGCTGGCGGACACGCTGGATATCGACCTGCCCGCCGCCATCGCCGAAAAGATGCAGATCAACCGGGACAAATACCCCGCCGAGCGGGTGCGCGGCGACGCGCGCAAATACGACGAGTACGAGTGAGGCGGCCGGCTGCCGTTTCCGCGATAATCCCCCCTTCGTCACGCCCTTCATCACGCCCTTCGCCGCCAGGCGTCCTCAAGCTTTTTCTCGGTGCGCGAACCTTGGCGTACCGCAGTGTTCCCAGCTGCCCATGACTACATCGCCCTCCCTGCTGAAAGCCCTGTCACGCCCGCGCCCGGCCAGCCGCATCGATTGGCCGCCGCTGCCCGGTGGCGCCCAGGCGCTGGCGCTGGCCGGCCTTGCGAAAGACGCCGGTGCGCCGCTGGTCGTCGTCGCTGCACGTCCAATGGACGCACAGCGCCTGGCCGACGAACTGCGCTGGTTCGCGCCGACGCTGCGCAGCTTCCAGCTGCCGGACTGGGAAACCCTGCCCTACGACCAGTTCTCGCCGCACAACGACCTGGTATCCGAGCGACTGGAAACGCTGTACGCGCTGATGCGCGGCGAACTGGACGTGCTGGTCGTGCCGGCCTCGACCGCGCTGTACCGGCTGGCACCGCGCGAATACCTCGCCGCCCACACCTTTTTCGTCAAGCAGGGCGAAAAGCTCGACGTCGAGCGCCTGCGCCTGCAGCTCACCGTGGCGGGCTATGGCCCGGTGACCCAGGTGGTGGCGCCGGGCGAATACAGCGTGCGCGGCGGTCTGGTCGACCTTTATCCGATGGGTGCCGCCCTGCCCTACCGCATCGACCTGTTCGATGACGAAGTGGAAAGCATCCGCACGTTCGACGTGGACACCCAGCGCACCGTGTTCCCGACCAAGGAAATCCGCCTGCTGCCGGCGCGCGAATTCCCGATGGACGACAAGGCGCGCACGGCCTTCCGTTCGCGTTTCCGCGAAGCGTTCGAGGGCGACCCGTCGAAGTCGGTCATCTACAAGGATGTGTCCAACGGCGTACCGACTGCCGGCATCGAGTACTACATCCCGCTGTTCTTCGAACACACCGATACGCTGTTCGACTATCTCCCGGCCAACGCGCTGGTGGCGCTCGACGCCGAGGTGAATGACGCGATCGGCGACTTCTGGCGCGACACGAAGAGCCGCTTCGACCTGATGAAGGGCGAACGTGCACGGCCCATCCTGCCGCCGACCGAACTGTTCCTGTCGGAAGAGCAGTTCCACGTGTCGCTGGCCAATCGCGCCATCGTGCGTCTCGGGCGCGGCGCACCGGACACGTCGGCGGGTGCGTCGCCCTTGCCGGAACTGGGCATCGAGCGCAAGGCGGCCGACCCGCTGCACCGGCTGCGCACGCAGGTCGCGGCACAGCGCGTCGTGGTGATCGCCGAATCGGCCGGGCGGCGCGAAACGCTGATCGACTACTTCGCCGAATACGGGCTGGCCAGTGCGCCGGTCGATGGCTTCGACGCCGCCATCGCCGCAGACGCCGCCCTGACGGTTGCCATCGGTCCGCTGGTCGAGGGCTTTGCGCTGTCATCACCCGCGATCGCGCTGGTGACCGAAACCGAGCTCTACCCGACGCAGGCGCGTTCGCGCGGCAAGCGCGACGGCCGCAAGGTCACCGCCGAGAATTTCCTGCGCGACCTGACCGAGCTGAAGATCGGCGATCCGGTGGTGCATCTGCAGCACGGCATCGGGCGCTACATCGGCCTCACCCACATGGACCTGGGCGAAGGCGAAACCGAATTCCTGCACCTGGAGTACGCCGACGGCGACAAGCTGTACGTGCCGGTGTCGCAGCTGCACCAGATCAGCCGCTACAGCGGCGCGCCGGGCGACCAGGTGCATCTGCACAAGCTCGGTTCCGGCCAGTGGGACAAAGCGAAGAAGCGCGCCGCCGCCCAGGTGCGCGACACCGCCGCCGAACTGCTGGCGCTGTACGCCCAGCGTTCGGCGCGCAAGGGCCATACCTTCGGTTTCAAGCAGCACGACATGGACGCCTTCGCGGAAGGTTTCGGCTTCGAGGAAACGCCGGACCAGATGGGCGCGATCAACGCGGTGGTCGGCGACATGACGTCCGGCCGGCCGATGGACCGCCTGGTGTGCGGCGACGTCGGCTTCGGCAAGACCGAAGTCGCGCTGCGCGCCGCCTTCGTCGCGGTGGCCGACGGCAAGCAGGTGGCCGTGCTGGCACCCACCACGCTGCTCGCCGAACAGCACTACCAGACCTTCAGCGACCGCTTCGCCCAGGTGGCGCACGAATGGCCGGCGCGCATCGCCGAAATCTCGCGCTTCAAGAGCGCGAAGGAACAGACGCAGGCGCTGAAGGAAGCCGCCGAAGGCAAGATCGACGTGCTGATCGGCACACACCGCCTGCTGCAGAAGGACGTGAGCTTCGCCCGTCTCGGCTTGGTCATCATCGACGAGGAACACCGCTTCGGCGTGCGCCAGAAGGAGGCGCTGAAGTCGCTGCGCGCCGAGGTCGACGTGCTGACGCTGACGGCGACGCCGATCCCGCGCACGCTGGCCATGTCGCTCGAAGGCATCCGCGACTTCTCGGTCATCGCGACCGCGCCGCAGAAGCGGCTGGCCATCAAGACCTTCGTCAGCCCGTGGTCGCGCGGCCTGATCCGCGAAGCCGTGCTGCGCGAATTCAAGCGCGGCGGCCAGGTGTATTTCCTGCACAACGAGGTCGACACCATCGAAGAGATGGGCACCCGTCTTGCCGACCTGCTGCCCGAGGCGCGCATCGTCATCGGCCACGGCCAGTTGCCCGAGCGCGAGCTGGAACGGGTGATGCGCGAATTCACGCAGCGCCGGCACAACCTGCTGCTGTGCACGACCATCATCGAAACCGGCATCGACAACCCGAATGCCAACACCATCATCATCAACCGCGCCGACCGCTTCGGTCTGGCCCAGCTGCACCAGTTGCGCGGCCGGGTCGGCCGCAGCCACCACCAGGCCTATGCCTACCTGCTGACCGACGCGCACGCCAAGCCGACCGAACAGGGTCGCCGCCGGCTGGAAGCCATCACGATGATGGAAGAGCTGGGATCGGGTTTCTATCTCGCGATGCACGACCTGGAAATCCGCGGCGCAGGCGAGGTGCTGGGCGAATCGCAGTCCGGCGAAATGCAGGAAATCGGTTTCAACCTGTACACCGACATGCTCAAGAGCGCGGTGAAGTCGCTGCAGAAGGGCGAAGACGCCGACCTCACGCAACCGCTGGACATCGTGTCGGAAATCAATCTGCACACGCCGGCGCTGCTGCCGACCGCCTACTGCCCGGACGTGCACGAGCGTCTGACGCTGTACAAGCGCCTCGCAAACTGCGAAACCGTCGACGAGGTGTCGGCGCTGCGCGAAGAACTTGTCGACCGCTTCGGCCAGATGCCCGACCAGACACGCGCCCTGCTCGAAACGCACCGGCTGCGCATCGCCGCCAAACCGCTCGGCATCACCAAGATCGACGCGCACGACACGCAGATCCTCGTCACCTTCGTGCCCAACCCGCCGATCGAGCCGATCCGCATCATCCAGCTCGTGCAGAAGGACCGGAACTTCAAGCTGGCCGGTCAGGACCGGCTGTCGTGGAAGCGCTCGAGCGTCGATCTCGATGCACGCGTGGCCGGCGTGCGCGAGTTGATGAAGAAGCTGTCGGGCTGAGGCGATCGTTCAGGCGTTTCGACTGATTCACCCGATCGCACAGCCGCCGCGGCCTTGCGGGTGGGGAGCGCCAACGGCGATGCCCAACGAGCCCCCGTCGATCTTGCACCCGCTCCGGCCGAAGGATGACGTTGGGCATCGCCTGCGGCTCACCCCAACCTACGACGCGCGGATTCACCCGACTGCGCGAGGGCCGCGGACGACGTTGGGCATCGCCTGCGGCTCACCCCAACCTACG